>NZ_CP118952.1 GCF_029024465.1 Lactococcus garvieae subsp. garvieae | reverse complement strand
TAGGCTTCGCCTTTTTTTATTTTTTTCAAAAATTTAAAACCAAAGGTCAAAATCATCCAAAAAAAGAAACAGACTGCTCAAGTTTTATATTGAGCAGTCTGTTTCTTTAAATCGTGTTTATACGTGTTTATAGATCTTCTGTTTTAATTTCGTAATAGCCCTCGTAATAATAACTCGCATCAATTCCTTTAAAGAATTGTTCTTTTCCTAAATCATCGGTTAATGCCTTTTGAATCAAATATTTTAATTCATTGGTGCTGACTGTACTACGGATCATGGCATTTAAATATTCATCCTTATCAATTTGATTCCAATCGACGATTTTGTGTAGTTTATTTTTAAGCATTAAATCCAACCAGATACGAGTAGCTCGTCCATTGCCTTCCCTAAAAGGATGCGCCACATTCATATCCGAATACTTATCAATAATTTCATCAAAGGTTTCTTGAGGTAATTTATCAATATATTCAAGTGTTTGCGCTAAAAAAATACGTGGCGCAAATTGAAAGTTTCCTTTCGCAATATTCACTTCTCGAATTTTTCCTGCAAAGTCGTAAATATCTTGGAATAAAAAATGATGAATATCAGATAAGCCTTGAAATGTCCCAATTTCAAGATCCTCTATTTTGCCAGACTCAAACAATTCTTTGGCTCTTGTTTTCGTTAAGATTTCTTCTTGTTTGGCTAATTCTGCTGAATTTGTTAACCCTAATTTATTTTCTAAAACCAAAATATCCCCTCACTCTCTATTTTTTTGGAAAGATCCTTTTGAAAATTTTTGGACGTTGATCAAACCATGTTGAAGCGGTATACATTAATCGAAAACTGCCATAGATGCCAGCACCGATTAAACCAAAACCACCTAATCCAAGAACGACTGCCCCATAAGGATGTTTAGGCTGTATTTCCATCACTGTGTCATACAAAATATGCAAACCCCAACCATCCCAGATACCTTTATAAATCCATCGTCCGATGAGAATACCGACAACTAAGAAACAGAACAGGCAGACAATGTTCGCAATCAGAATACCGTAACGTTCGACAATCTCACGTTTGCGATCTGCTTTTATCTGCTCTTTTTGTTCATTCAGTTCTTTTTTCAAAGCGAGTAATGCTTGTTTTTCAACTTGAATGTCTTTCAGTATGGTCGCTTTTAGGTTTTCTGCCTCTAAACGATGGAGTTGTTCTTGAATGGCAGACTCAATTTTTTGATTCGCAACAGCTTCTATTTTTTCTTGGTAGTCCCGAAAGTCTTTATTAACTTCTTGACGGACTAAGCGGTCTAGTTCTGGAACGTTACTGAAATCAATTTTGCCATTTTTATAAGCATTTAATACTTGAACAACGAGTTGTTCATCTTTATTCATCGACTCATCCCCCGATCATGATCTTTTGTTGGTTTCTTTTCGGACTGTACGTCTCTATTCGCTTGTTTTTCTAGGCTTTTCTGTTGTTCTTGCTCGTAATTTTTCATGTCCTTTGAAAAGCGACGTTCAAAATCATCGAGGATTTTCTCTTTTGTTTGCTTTAATTTTCTTGTAACGCGTTGAGTAAGTTCTGGTACTCGTCCTGCAAGCTGTTTGATTGTGTCAATAAATCGATTAATTTTTGATTCTCGCTTGAGAGCTTCTGATTTTCTTGGTTCAATTGCTTGTTCAAGGCTAACAATTTCTGATTCTCTTTGTTGAGTGTCTCGCTCAAGCGGAGTAATCGCTGGTTCTCGTTGTTCAACAGCGCTAAATTCGTTTTGTCTTGCTCGGTTTTCCAACTCATGTAAAATGGTCTCCCTTCCAAAATCAGAACCCAATCGGGTCTCTCGTGCTCGTCTTTGCTTATTATTGGCGTCTAAAAAGGCGTATGAGAACGTTTGGCCTCTTTCTGATAGAATTACACCATTATCGGATAAGCGCTCTTTAAAAGTCTCATATGAGCTCACAGAGACATCTTGAAGCGATTTATTGATTCTTTCTCTCAAATCATCCATGTAAGAATACTCATTTTTGGCGATTAGTTCTTTTTCTGTCTCTGTTTGACGCTCTTTTGGTGGCTCTAAAATGTGCCAGTTTTCTCGAGAAGCGAGTCGATCATTCATTTCTCGTGCTCGTTGAACACTTTCCCCTTTTTGTTCTCTTAATTTCTTTCCTGTATCTAAATTGACCTTATTGACAATGATGTGGTTGTGTAAGACGTGATTTTTTCCGTCTAAATGCGTATAAACAGCGCTTTGATGGTTAGGATAAAGGTTTTCTGCTAATTCAACGCCTAAATCATTGGCTTTTTGCCAGTCTTTTTGAACTTTCGGATTCAGTTCATCTAAGGCGAAAGATTGGGTAATACGCAAGACTTGATTGGATTCTTTCGTTTGGTTATGAAGTTGTCGAATGACATCAAATTGTTCTTTGGCGATAAAGGGATCAATCCCGTTGGTTCCACCCACGGCAACTGCCCGACAATTTGTCAGCTCCACAGGACGTTCCAATTGATGGTCTTGTAGCCACTGTTCAGTTTTTTCATGCATGGGTCTGTCTTGACCTAAAGCATAATTAAGGGCGCTCGCTGCACTTGCGCCATTGCTTATTTTTGCAATTGTTGCCATAACTCTTTATACCCCTTTTGAGCTTGAGCGAGTACTCCGTATGTATAGCGTAAAGCCTCGATCAGCTCTTTATCTTGGTTGTCCATCCGATCGAATTGATTGAGTTTCTTGGCGATTTGATTTAAATTGGTTCCTTGTTTTGAGAGTTCTAATAATAAAGATTTCGCTTGGTCATATTCGAGATAAGGTTTTTTTAAATGAGATTTTTGTGCTAATTTTTTCGCATAAAGATTCGGAGAGAGTCCATATGTTTCTCCTGAAATTTTCAGCTTATTGTATTGTTCTTCAGATAATCGAAATTGAATGTACTTTGTTTGATTTTGTGATACTTCTTTCTGATCCATAAATAGCCTCCTCAAAGATAAAATGCCCCCGCGCTCATTCCTCAATCGCCCTTTGTCATTGATTTTGTTATAAGAATTGCGCCCTATTCGGTTACAATCATTATAACAAAATAGACCATATAAAACCATAAATACTGCAAGCTATCACATTGTAATACAAATCACTTCGTTCTTGTATTACAATATTGCTTGAAAAGGGGGAAGTTTCACTTTCCCCTTTTATCCCCTTTGGATTGTGTCGATTTGCTTTACGCAAACGCCAACTGCCCATTTGATAAAAATAAAATGGGCAAAAGATATTTCTTTTTGTCATACAAAAAGAAGAAAAAAAGAGACGATTTTCTTCTTCCGAAATCGTCCCTCTTTTTTCTAAAACCATGGATGAACGAACAAAAAATCTCTCGTATTTTGTTTGTTCATCCACTAAAAATATGCGAACAGTATGGCTTCATTCAATCCTGTTCTTACAAGTCAAAACCGTATGATACGCAGACACCTCCCTAAAGGCACAAAGAAAACCACGAAACAATTCGTGGCTTATATTGAGAACTGGATGAACAATTATCCAAGAAAAATGTTCAACTTCAAGACACCAAATCAGATGTTAATTGAATCTATCTAGTGGCTAACTTGCACTTGCAATTTGCGATAAAATTGTCCAATCAAAGATAAAATTAAAACAATACTCAATAAACTAAATACAGTATAAACTAAAATAGCTACAGGTACTTGATCTAATTTGTTAAATAATTCGGCGGATCCGGCGAAATAACCTAATATTGCTATAATCAAAGATACAAAGGTTGTTAACTTTTCAAATCTACTATCTATTCGATTCTCACGTATTAATTCCATCTCATAAGACTCTTTTGCAATTTCTTTGCCAAGTTTGTATATATTTGACCTCGCTTTATTTTTCTCTTTTTCATTGATTAAATTTGGATATTTTTCTAGCTCATTAGTTGCTATGCTATTCACCTCCTATATTTTATATTTATATCATACCATATTTTGGTATTTACCATTTAGTATGGACCTACTTACTGCCATCAACTGATTATTAATCATATTATTATTTGGCTATCAGTAATTGATATATGTTACAATATTTAGTGGCGCACCTTACCAATGCAGAAATGCCTTAGGAAGGGGGTGAGATAATGCTTCTGCAAATCTTCGTATCAGTAGTCGCTCCTATTGTGGTTGGAGTAATCCTTGAGCTGGTCAAGGAGTGGTTAAAATACCGACATAAGCGCCATTAATCCACATTCGCTCAGTTTCGCAGAACTGGGCGTTTTTTTGTACAAAAAAACTGAGGAATTCGCAGTTCCTCAGTTCCTATTGTGAGATACCACTCCCACAAATCTTCGTTAACTAAATTATAACATTTCAATATTCTTTGTCAATAGTTTGATTTTTTGCCTTTATAAATCTTCTTTTTTGTGTCGCAATACTTATCCCAGTTTTCCGCTCAATCATCTTGTAAGTCATTCCCTGCTGCTTTAACTCATAAGCAAATTGAATTTGTTCTTCGGTGAATTTTTGAGGGCGCCCCTCTTTAAAATTGGGATCATGAATTTTAGCAAAGTGTTTCCCTTCTTGAGTCCTGGTCACAATAAGATCTCTCTCAAACTGCGCAAAAGCACTGAAGATGGTAAAAATAAGTTGACCAGTCGGTGTATTATCGATAAGTCCAATATTTAATATATGAACCTTAATTCCTCGATTGAACAGAGATTGAACAATTTCTAAAACTTCTCTAGTGTTCCTGGCTAATCGATCTAACTTTGTCACAATTAAAGTATCGCCATTTGCTAACTTTTTGAGTACTAAATTAAATTGTGGACGTTCAACTGTAGTTCCCGTAAATTTTTCTTGGAAAACTTCTTCTGCTCCCGCTTCTTTCAGAACTTCAATTTGAGATTCTAATTTCTGTTCAAAAGTACTAACACGTGCATACCCAATTTTCATATTTTTACCCCCACTAATAACCCCAAGTTGCGAGCCCTTCTTTCTCCTTTAATTATAACATACAAAAAAATAGCTCACAACTGTTAAGTTATGAACAAAAAGACTTGTCAAAGGTTTTTCTTGGCAAGTCTTTTTGTTTATGCTCGTTGGTCTGCTTGACGACAGAAGCAGTCCGCTTGCAAAGCGGATAATAAACTAGAATAGTCCTGTAACGTCATAATTTGTCTTCTAAGCACTTTTAATCTTGTTTTGGTATAAATGTTCAAAGACAAAACCAAAAGCCCTTAGCATGAATAGCTAGAGTTGTATATATCGTTTTAAATACTTTAAAAGCCACTATAGTGCATTTTTAATTTATATAAATTGATAAAACACCCGCTTATTTTTTATGATATGGGACAAATGTGGGACTGATTATTACTTTCTAGTTTTTACTAAATATTGTTATTCTTATAAAAATGCTATTGCTTTATATTATAAAATAGTTTATAATAAAATCGTTTATAAAAGGAGGATATAATGAAATTTAGTTTTGAAACAATCGTAAGTGTAAGCTCAGAAAAAATATGGGAATATTATTCTAATACTAAAAAATGGTATTTATGGGAGGATGATTTAGAAGACATTACAATACAAAATGATAATTTTATTACAGGCAATAAAGGAGTAATGAAATTAAAAAATATGCCACCTATGGATTTTACTCTTACATCGGTAATACGTCATAAAGAATTTATTGATGTGACACAAACACCTATGGGAAATATTACATTTGGTCATTTCCTCATTCCAACTAATAAAGGGACGATAGTTAAACATGAAGTGTCATTAGACAATGAGCGGGAAGAAAATATCAATATACTTAAAGGTATATTTAAAGATGTTCCAGACTCAGTTTTTTCATTAAAGAAAGTTGTTGAATCATATGAGCTTTAATTCTAATTTTGATGACGATGCTTATAAATCTATAGGCTTTCAATTTATCAGAGTCTATAATGTTTGGCACCATAAAATTCACAATATTTTAAAAAGACATGACTTGACACACTCACAATTTGTCGTTCTAGCAGCGTTGGGATATTTACTTCAAAAAGATAATGATATTACACAAGTTACAATTGCAAAATTTATAAATATCGATACAATGACTTTATCTAAAATATTAAAAAAGTTGACAAAACAAGATTATATAACTAAAAAAAGTAGCTCTAAAGATCCTAGAGCTAACTGCATCTTATTAACTAAATTAGGACACAATTGTATTAATGAAGCCATTAGATCTGTTGAGCAAGTTGATCAATCTTTTTTTGGAAAAATAGACTTAAAAGAACAAATTCAATTGATTAACATATTAGATAAACTTGGAGAAAGTCATGACTAGAAGATACTGGATTGGTGTGGCCTCTTGCAATCATGTTCAGCTAGGAGTTAAAGGTGGTTTTTGTCAAGTATGTCATGGGAAAGCACAACCATTAAAACGTATGAGTAAAAATGATGTCATTATTTATTATTCTCCAACAAAAGAATTAGGCGTTAAAGACAGATTTCAATCTTTTAGTGCCATAGGAAGACTGATTGATGATGATATCTATCAATTTTCGATGACAGAAACATTTTCTCCTTATAGGAGAAACGTAGAGTTCTACACCAGTATTACTCCAGTAAATATACATAGTATCTTATATCATCTCGATTTTATTACTGATGTTCAACATTATGGGCAAAAATTTCGATATGGTCTTTTTGAAATCACAAAAAAGGATGCTATGACTATCTGGAAAGCTATGATACATCAGTAAATCTAATGTCAAAAATGATGTTTCAATTTTATGAAATGAAAGATAATCTTGTCCCAAAACAAAATTACTTTAAAATGTTTTATACATCATTAACTGAATTTATTTTAATTAAAACAAAAGAAAATCCCTATACAATACTGTATAAGGATTTTTAATATGCCCCCTGCAGGGCTTTAAAGCGATTTTACATATGCAAGCCGTTATCTTCTTCTTGTGATTGCTCTTGTTGATTATTTTGTTCTTGTACTTTGGCTTGCGGACTTTGCTTTACGAAGTTTAAAATCTTCATTTTCAATTTTTTTTTCTAACTTCTCTTTGCGTTTTTTGAGTTGTTCTAATTGTTCACTCATAAGCACTTACCTTTTAAGAATAAGCAGGAGGGAAATTATCATCATGATGATTGATATTTTTAATTTCATTCGCAACTTTTTTCGCAATTTCAGAAATTTTATCTTTAGTTAAATGCTCAAATGTTAAGTTTGATGGTTCTGTTGCGAAGTTTGAAAATCAAACGCGCCCTCTCTGAACTCCAAATATCTTAGGCTGTTATTCCCATTAATACCTTGATTTCAGTAGACACCGAAAAGCCGAAGAGCGTTCCATTTCTTCGGTTCTTTTTATATATTCCTCGAATGGTCTCCATGCCCTTAATCGTGGAAGAGGCTGTACGGAGACTTTGATAAAATTTATTTCGTCGTTTAATAGGTCGATGGTCTTGTTCTATTAAATTGTTAAGATACTTCACAGTTCGGTGCTCTGTCTTAGTATATAAACCCACACTCTGTAACTTTCTAAAGGCGGAGCCAAGAGAAGGTGCTTTATCGGTCACAATTGCTTTCGGCTCACCAAACTGTTTATGGAGTCGTTTTAAGAAAGCATAGGCTGCTTGCGTATCCCGTTTCTTTCGTAACCAGATATCTAAGGTTAAGCCGTCCGCATCAATTGCACGATAAAGATAATGCCAACGTCCCTTAATTTTGATATAGGTTTCGTCCATTTTCCATGAATAGAAGGATTGTCTATTTTTCTTCTTCCAAAGATAATAGAGGACTTTGCTGTACTCTTGCACCCAACGATAAATCGTAGTATGACAAACATTTATTCCACGATCATATAACAATTCCTGAACTTCACGATAGCTTAGATTGTAACGCAGGTAGTAACCAACAGCGACAATAATGACGTCTTTTTTGAATTGTTTGCCTTTAAAATGATTCATTACTCTGTCCTCTCTGTCTTTTTTCTCAATCTTTACACTAAAATAGATTTTTTGGAAAACTTTGCAACAGAACCTTCCCAATCATCCGTAAATCCCGGAAACCTTAATTCTGGAACTTTCTTTTTAACTGAATCATCTATTTTCGCCATAGTCCCCACCATTTTCTTGGTTTTTCTTGTTCTTCTATCCTTTTTTGATCTTTGATTTGTTCCTGCAAATTTTCCAACTTCTCTTTAAGAGCGTTCACTTCATCTTTATATTGATTGTCTAAGTGTTTGAATTCTGTTTCCTGTGAGGGCATTTTGAGAACTTTTAATCTGTCGTTTTCTGCTTTGTATTCTTCTAACAACTTTTTATCCTGTAAGGCTAATCGTTGTTGCTGGTCTAACAAATTTTGCGTTTGTTTTTGTGCTTCCACTAAACTTTTTATTTGTTCATCTTTATTGATATTTTGAGATTCAAGATATTCAATTTGGTGTTTAAGACTGTTTAAATAGCTATTTAAAGTGCTGTTTAATTCAACGCCTTCAACACTTGTATTTCCTTTTATATTAGTGTTTTCTTGGTGTTTAACGGTATTTAACTTACTGTTTAAACTGCTGTTTAATTCAATACCTAGATTTTCTTTTATTTGTTTAACCGCTTCAGCGGTTAATAGCTTCATACTATTATTTCTAACTACATATTCGCTTGATATTTTAGAAACTTGATAATGAATTTTATTCTTGCTAACTCCTAACTCATCCGCAAGCTCTTTGATTGTCTTTAACTTTTCACTCATCATAAGTCCTGCCTTTTAACCGTAGGTAGATATTGCTCGATTGCTTTTTTCAGATACTTCGCTACATTGCGTTTAGAATAGGCTTCTTGTTTGCTAGATACATAAGACAAGTGGTCTTTGACCCCATTCAATCCTCTTAATTCCTTTAACTCGTCATAGAGAGGATACACGTGCGCCTGCAATCCTGCCATAAGTGACGTATCGGTCATTTCATAAGGACTTAATAGCATATTATCCAACAAAAGTTTCGTGTATTTACTTTTTAATGCTTTCCCTGCTAAAAGTTCTTCTGCTTGTTCTTTATTTGCTTTATCCTGCAAATAAATAGGGTCTTGTTCTTCCAGCTTGTAGAAGTCATTTCGTGCGACTGGTTTCTTCGTGATATGAAAGACAATAGAATCGATGCTTCGTCCTTTTTTTATCTTGTCATAAGACACGTTAAAGGAGGTGTGTTCGTTGATTTCTTCCAACGGTTCTTTTAAAACTCGTGTTTCAAAATGAGTAAAACGTTTATAATCATTGATGGTATCCGTCATTTCTCGTAATTCTAGAATTGAAATTGAAGGATTGCGGTAGGCTTCCACTTGTTCTTCTCTCCGTCCACCCTTATAACTATAATGCTCGTATTGGTTATAATTCATGGATAACCAACGATACAAAATGATAGAATGTTTACTATTGAGTTCTGAAATATCGGACAAGGCATGTTGTGTGAAATTCTTTTTAAGATTGATTAGATAAGGCATGATTTCAGGACTAAATCGAATAGTAACTTCATCATGATAATCGGTCCACTTTACATAGGGAATAGGGACGATATTTTCAAACTCAAACCCATGTTCTTTTTTTTCTTTAATTTTGAAAAAAGCTTGTTTCTGCATATTCTCAACTGCCTGCTTGAAACGACTATGTTTGTCATTATCAGAAACTTTAAAAAACGCAAAAAGTTCTTCTTTTGAGAGATAGACTGTGTGGTCTTTAGGCGGTTCTTCGGTATTAATGCACGATACCGCTAACTCAAACATTTTGAGTGGGGTTTTATCCATTTTGGCAATGCTTGTAATTAAAGAATTATGCTCCACTACTTTTCGTTTTGATAATTCGTTCAAGATTTGCACCTGCTTCTTATTGTGTTCATTTTTTGGTATACTGGACATAGAAATAAGCTCCTTTGAGTGTTTTTAGAGTAAGCATGAAGAAAGTCTGTCCAAAGAATTGTTCTTCATGCTTTTATTATACCAAAATACAGCCACTTAAAAAAGTTTTTTGTGGCTGTATACACAGTTTTTTGTGGCTGTATACACAGTTTTTTGTGGCTGTATACACAGTTTTTTGTGGCTGTATTATTCTTTAAACCCTTGAAAAAACTCACTTTTTTTTGACGCAAAAGAATAAAAGATTAAAATATATATGATAAATTAATA
>NZ_CP118951.1 GCF_029024465.1 Lactococcus garvieae subsp. garvieae | reverse complement strand
CAGAGAGACATACTAGCATCATCTCGGGATGTAAAAATAAATTAAAAAGGAGTCCTTTTACCATATGGGAATTCCCCAAAAACATAAAAAAAATATAGTGTTTTTTTTACCACTGATATTTTTGATGACAGTATTACCTATAGTTGGATATAAAGTTTATAGGAATTCTAGAATTATTTATAATAATACTTTAGAAGAAATAGTCAGTGAAAAAAATAAAGCATTTAAAACACGCGATTTCAAGGATATCAAAAAGGTATACAATCTTCTTGATTATTATCATTTAAATAAGAGTGACAATAGAAGGATACTTGATGATTTACAACAATTAGAAACCGCTATCAAGAAAATAGATCACTCAAAGCAACTGATACAAAAAATGGAAACCACTCCGAATATACAAACTATAAAAGAAGCTAAGGAGGGGGTAAGGGAATTATCAGGAAATTTTATTAAAGAAGATAAGATAGCTATGATGAAGAAAATTCAATTAGTTGAATCGCAAACTCGAAAGATAGAAAATGAGAAACTTAAATATAAAAATAAGAAAATAGTTGCCTTAACATTTGATGATGGACCTAATCCCTCGACTACTCCTATCCTACTTCAAATATTAAAAGAGGAACAAGTACCTGTGACATTTTTTGCCTTGGGAGAACAAGCAGTAAAATATCCTAATATTATCAAAAAAGAATCTGATGATGGACATGAAGTGGGATCTCATACTTGGGATCATAAAGATTTAGTTACTCTTTCTTCTAAAGATCAAATAAGTGAAATTAAAAATGCTAGTCAGTTCATTAATAAGATAACTGGTAAAGATGTCAAACTTTATAGGCCGCCCTATGGAAGTTATAATACAGGTATTTTAAATATTACAGATTTAACCGCGATAAATTGGAGTGTGGATACAAATGATTGGAGATATACTACAAGTGCCCCCGTGGTATCAAATGCTATTTCTAATGTACATGATGGTGCGATTATTTTATTACATGATATTCATCCGTGGTCGGTCAATGCAGTGCCTCAAATTATTCAACAATTAAAACATCAAGGATATAATTTTGTAACAGTGAGTACTTTGCTGGATATAGAAGTAAATGGTGCAAAAAAACATAAAGTTTATTTTGGAGATTAGTATTAATGAGAAAAATAATAAGAAAAACAATAAAATCATGTTTTAGAGTGATTTTAGGAATAATAATATTTGGAGTATTATTGAGTATATCTGGACCTCTTATACAATATTCTTGTCCAAAATTGTTAGCTCACTTTATAACTTTAGCTATTGGTATGGGGATTTTATTGGAGATAGATATTTTTAAACCAACTAATTAAGGGATAAACAAATATGATATATATATATTGTGATAAATCTGATAAAAGATTTCAAAGAGGTGTTGTGTGGCTAAAAACACATAAATTAGATTTTAGTATAATAACCTCTCATAATATTACCAAAGAATTGATTTTGCAGGCATTACGAGTTTCAGAAAATGGTTTTGATGATATACTAATTCCGGTTGAAAAAATGTCATCAACAAAAAAGGAGATTTATGAATTTTTTTGTGATGAAAGTATGTCTGTTTCTACCTTACTATCTGTACTTAGATATACACCTATGTTGCTCAAATCTCCTATTATGTTTGATGACAAGCACTTGATGACTGGTTTTGATGAATATGAAATAAGAAAATTTTTACCTAGAACTTATAGAGAAAGAAGTCGTTTCCGATAAATGGACCAATGACATTAAGTCAAGTAATTTCATGCTTTTAGCAAAGAACATTGAGCTTAATTCTAGGTTATTTGTAGTTCCTGAGGAAGTCTGATATAATGAGTCCATCATGAAAAAATTTGTTAAGGTTATAAGTTTATTGTTAGGCTTTCTTGTGGCATTTATTTTAGGACTGGTTCTTGTGTTTAACCTGTCCCCACGCCCCGGAGCTTTTGTGATCAATCGCCTTTTTGCTAAAAGTGGCGGAAAGATAACAGATCAAAAGACCTATGAGGCTACGAAGAAAAAGGTCCTTTTGAAAAGTGATCTCAGCTATACTTCAGACAAAAAAAGAAACAGCTTTGACATTTACATGCCTCAAAATTCCCAAGGGCCCGTTCCTGTAATGATCTGGGTTCACGGTGGTGCTTATGTTGGAGGAAATAAAACCGATGTTAAAGAATTTGCCACTCGGATTGCACACGATGCTCAAGTTGCTGTCATCTGTCCTAATTATGCACTTGCACCTGATGCACAATATCCCAGTCAAATTCAGCAAATAAACGAGCTGGTACAGGATTTATTCAGCCATCAAGCAGATTATCCTTCACTTGATTTCAATAAAATTATTCTTGGAGGTGATAGCGCTGGTGCCCAAATTGCGGCCCAATATGCGGCCATCCAAACCAATAAAGCTTACGCAAATGCATTACACTTCACCCCTCTTCTCACTAAGGAAAATTTAAAAGGTGTCATCTCTTATTGCGGCCCTGTAAACTTGCAGGAAAAGGCACATGATAAGTCAAACAATTTATTACTTAAAGCGTTCACCAAAACCGTGGCTTGGTCACTCTTAGGTACAACGGATTGGAAAACAAATCCGCATTTGCAACAAGCAAGTGTCGTTCCAGCCGTAACCGAAAACTATCCGCCCACTTATATTACGGATGGAAATACCCTCAGTTTCGCTTCAGAAGGTGAAGCATTGGCAGAGCGTTTAAAAGCGTTAAACGTTCCAGTGTCTCAGCTTTTCTTTAGTGATTCCAGTAAAAAGATTGGACATGAGTATCAATTTGATTACCGTACCAAAGAAGCACAGCTCTGCTATCAGCAAACGCTTCAATTCATTCAAGAAAATACCCTACAACACTAAAAAAGCTGCACATTTTGTGCAGCTTTTTATGAAACTTCCTCGGAAATTCCAAATAACCTAGAATTAAATTCAATGTTCTTTGCTAAAAGCATGAAATTACTTGGCTTACGTTATCTCAAAACTTTATCTCTCCGATATCCTATTCATTTGGACTAATGTCAAATAATTAGACAGAAAATGAGCTATATTTTCTTAAAATAGTTTTCTTCCTTCTGATTTGGAGTTAATCCATTGTTGGCAGAATGAGGATTATAGTTGTTATAAAATTGTTCGAGGTATTCAAAACAGGATAATTGAACTTCCTGAATGGAGTGATAAGTTCTTCGGTTTATTTCCCGTTGTTTGAGGTACTTGAAAAAGACCTCAGTCACGGCATTATCATAAGGATAACCAGGTTTGGAGTAAGAAGCAAGCAACTGATGCTCATCTAATATTTTTCTAAAGGAAGCTGACTTAAATTGGCTCCCTTGATCCGAATGAAAAATGATTGGTTCTTTAGGTTTTCTCTTCTTTATAGCTCTCTCTAAAGTGTCACAGGCGAGCCTAGCATCAATCTTATCACTTACTTTCCAAGCAATACATTTTCTAGAGTAAAGGTTAAGAATGGCGCAGAGATAAACATGACGCTTAGGTCCAATAGAAATATAAGTGAAATCGGTTGTCCACACTTCATTTGGGGCCTTCGGGTTAAATTCTTGTTTCAGTAGATTATCAGAAGAAAATATAGGAGAATGGTTTGATTTAAAACGAGGTTTAATCGTTGACATTTTAGGTCGTGTCATAGACTTTAGAAGTCTTAAGATACGTCCTTCAGAGATATTTATGCCATAATCACGCAGGAGAATGATTTTAAAAGCTCTTGTTCCAATTCTTTTTTGGGGCCTTCATATAAATTTCAAGAAGTAATTTTCTCAAACGTTGATTTTCTATTTCACGCTTAGAAGGCTTCTTGTTCATGAAGTTATAGTAGGTGGAACGATTGACATGTAAAACACGACAGAGCATAACTGTCGTGTGTTCAAAACGGAGTCGATAGATGGCTTTTAATCTTACTTGGAGTTTTGCATGAATATGGCACTTTCTTTTTTTAAGATAAGATTTTCTTCTTCAAGTTGGGCATTCCTTTTTTGTAATTCTTGAATCTGTTTAGCAGTCAACACTGTATTATCTTCAAGAAGAACTTGAGAGTACTGCTTGATCCATTTTGCAAGAGCAGAAACGGAGACGCCATAGTCTTTACAGAGTTCGGATTGAGTTTTACCTGTTTGGTAGAGATTAACCAGAGATTGTTTAAATTCCTCGTCGTAACGTTTAAAGCCTGACATAAAAGTCCTTTCATTTTTGTGTCTACTTTTATAGTATAGCTCCAATAGAGGTTATTAGTAAATAAATAGACTTGTATTTAAGTATACTTGTCTATTTATTTACTAGTTTATTTATTTTTTTCTAAAAATTCTTGTGAGTAGCGTTTTTGCATGTTTTTGTCCTTTAGATAAATTATACAATAGTGACTCTAAGATTTAAGGATAACATCAATAATAAATTAGATGATTATGATATAATGTATTTAAAATAGAGAATATAGGAGAGCATTATTATGACAAACAAAAAAGAACTTGTAGCTGCAATGGCAACTAAATCAGGCTTAACACAAAAAAATAGTGAGCTTGCACTTAATGCAATGGTTGAAAGTATCACTGAGTTTTTATCAAAAAAAGACAATGTTCAACTTATTGGATTTGGAACATTTGAAACACGAGAACGTGCAGCACGTGAAGGGCGTAACCCACAAACAGGGAAGAAAATCAAAATCAAAGCAACGACTGCCCCAGCATTTAAAGCAGGCAAGGCTTTGAAAGACGCTGTTAAATAGGATATTAATTTTGACAAATCTCTACCTTTTGATATAATAAAGGTAAAGAAAAAGAGCTTGCGTAAACAAGCTCCATAGAGACCATTTAAGACGGTTGACAAGTAACTTATCTAAAAATAGAATCGCACTCGGTCAAAAGTTAGCGGTTCTATTTTTTTATGTTCTTTACAATCACAATAATGAGATTGAGCAACATAACAATGAAACTTGCGAACGCAATCATCAATGTTAAGCTGTCTGAAACACTCAAAAACGTTGCCTTAGGAAAGCCTGTAATTTCTAGGATTTCTTTGAGTTTGAATTTTTTTCGGAGATTGTGAATGAGCTTTGCTTTTTGTTCGGTTGAACTCTCTTCCCCAATCTCCGAAGTCCTTTTAAATATTCTACCTCAATTTGAGCGTAACGAAGCTGTCTCTCAAGTTCTTTGATACGTTGTTGGTCAGTCGCATTTGAAGCTTCCTTATCAGGCATGTACTCTCTCTCCCTTCTACGCCCATGTTTTTTAGGCTCAGGAATTTCTCCATATTTTCTAAACTGATTGACCCATGTACAAAGAAGTCCAAGTGTTGGTATTCCCATTTGAAAAGAAACATCTTTATAAGTCAATTCACTTGTTAAGTATAATTGTACCGCACTTTCTTTAAATTCTTGACTGTAAAATTGTTTTTCTTTGGTAACTTTTGCAAAGGCTGACTCACCTTTAAGACGATATTCTGCCACCCACCCTTTGAGACCTCCCATAGATGGGATTTGATGTTTTTTACATAGGGAGCGGTAGCTTATGTTTCCCTGTAAATATTCTTTAACTACTTTAAGTTTGAATTCTCCGGTATATTTTGTCATAAGAAAAGACCTCCAAATTATAGATTTTTTAGTCTATATTTTGGGGGTCACATCAAACTTTTGACGAAGTAGGATCTATTTTTTAGATGAATATTAGTCAACCGTCTTAAACGGTCTCTATGGAGCTTGTTTACGCAAGCTCTTTTTCTTTACCTTTATTATATCAAAAGCTAGAGATTTGTCAAAAGTAATATCCTATTTAACAGCGTCTTTCAAAGCCTTACCTGCTTTAAATGCTGGGGCAGTCATTGCTTTGATTTTGATTTTCTTCCCTGTTTGTGGGTTACGACCTTCACGTGCTGCACGTTCTCGTGTTTCAAAAGTTCCAAATCCAATAAGTTGAACATTGTCTTTTTTTGATAAAAACTCAGTGATACTTTCAACCATTGCATTAAGTGCAAGCTCACTATTTTTTTGTGTTAAGCCTGATTTAGTTGCCATTGCAGCTACAAGTTCTTTTTTGTTTGTCATAATAATGCTCTCCTATATTCTCTATTTTAAATACATTATATCATAATCATCTAATTTATTATTTTCCAATTTTTAGAGGATGTCGTAATCTCTAAGATTGACTTCTACTTGTTCTTCCAAGGATTCCTCAAAAGAAGCTTCAGTATGTTCTTCAATGGACTTTTTTATTTTATAAACAGTGGGACGAGAGAGACCATTTTTTTTTGGCTATTTTTGCTACTGGAATTCCCTTTTTTAACATTTTCACTACAGTTATATAAACTAGCTTTTTTTGAGGGTCTGGTGAGTCTAAGGAGTATTCTGTTGGGCGTCCCTTGTATCGTCCTGCTTGCTTTGCTAAGAGTACACCTTGACGTTGCCGTTCTCGTATTTTCTCACGTTCATTTTGCGCTATGTAACTTAGAAGAGATAAAAACATATCAAACATGGGGTTCTGTTGCAAAGTTTTCCGATAAGTCTATTTTAGTGTAAAATGGGATAAAAAGACAGCGAGGACATGTAAATGAATCATTTTAAAGGCAAACAATTCCAACAAGACGTCATCATTGTCGCTGTTGGTTATTATCTCCGTTACAATTTGAGCTATCGTGAAGTTCAAGAACTCCTTTATGATCGAGGGATTAACGTTTGTCACACCACTATTTATCGCTGGGTACAAGAATACAGTAAAATCCTCTACCATCTCTGGAAGAAGAAAAATAGAGAGTCCTTCTATTCGTGGAAAATGGACGAAACCTATATCAAAATTAAGGGACGTTGGCATTATCTGTACAGAGCTATTGATGCGGATGGATTGACTTTAGATATCTGGTTACGCAAGAAGCGAGACACACAGGCAGCGTATGCTTTCTTGAAACGACTCCATAAACAGTTTGGTCAACCGAGGGTAATTGTCACGGATAAAGCGCCATCTATTGGTTCTGCATTTAGAAAGTTACAAAGTAACGGTTTATATACTAAGACAGAGCATCGAACCGTGAAATACCTTAACAATCTAATAGAACAAGATCACCGACCAATTAAGCGACGCAATAAATTTTATCGCAGTCTACGTACCGCCTCAACCACGATCAAAGGTATGGAGACCATCCGAGGAATATACAAAAAGAACCGAAGAAATGGAACGCTCTTCGGTTCTTTTTGTATCTACTGAAATCAAAATATTAATGGGAATAGATGCTTAAGAACATGAAGGATTAGAAAAATTGTGTTTTTATTTTTAAACTTTGCAACAGAACCTGGACAGCTTCTTCTGCTTCTAAGAGCTTCTGTGATGGATAGTAGCCTTTTATTAGATCAATCGGAAAATAACCTGTGACGAGTCGTGTGGTTTTCTTAGTAACGCTGCTCTGGTTGTGACCTTTTAATCCAGTAATAATAGATTGTGCTTGTTTTCTTGTCATCGTTGTCAGTGTTCCAGTGAACACAAAATACTCATCTTTTAGCATTCACTCCACCTCACATTCTTTTGACTGAACTCAATGCTCAACTTATTTGACCTTTTACAAATCCAATTATAGCAGAAAGTGAAGGTAAGCCATTGTAGTATACTCTAGTGTCCACTTTAAATCCAATAGCTAATTTGACATAGATTATCAATATGATATAATGGAATAGAAAAAAGCGACAGGAATGGCCGTTCCTATCGCTTGATAAGTCTCGGAGTATTAACTTTTATAAAAAGTGTCTACTTTTTACGGTGGACGCTTTTTTTGATGCGATAAGCTTTCGCACAGGAAATTTTATATTTCCCATAAGCAATGTAGAACTTACCTAATGCACCAAGTATAATCGCAATAGCCGTAGCAATTCCGATAATCAAGTAATACTCCCTCTCCATAGATGTAGACATAAGGTTATACCTCCAGTCTCGAATAAATTTGAGAGAATATCCTTCTATCTTTACTCCATAAAGAAACTTATCAGGGGCTTCAGAGTAATGAACTGTCCACTCCATAAACTAATTATACCATAGAGAACACAAGACCTGCAGTTAAATTCAGGCTTTTTTTATTAACCTGCAAGCAATTCTAATCGTCTTAAGTGAGATATTTTTGTCTTTGCATCAAATCTTCTTTTTTCCTTTGGGCGTGTTTACTTTTTATTTGGCTGTTGTTTTTTTAAATCTGTTTAAGAATAGTATTCATCCAATTTGATTTTGCAGGCAACACTCTTAATACATAGACTTCTGAACCTAAAATCTCATAGAACATAATATAATCTTCAATTACTCTATATTTTACATTGGTCTCAATGCCAATTCTTACAGATAAATTTGAACCAATCTTGGGAGAAGTTTTCAGTATATCCATAAACTCAGTAAGTTCTGTTTGAAATTTTTTCAAATTTTCTTGATATGTTTCTAGTTCTTTTTTGTAAAATATAGCCTCTCTCATATCTCTAAGCACTTGTTCAGGAACAGTAACATTGTAATTACTCAAAGTCTTCCTCCAGTGCTTTTATAAACTCATCAGCAGTGTAATTTTTTTCTGTTCTTAATGATTGATAGCCTTTTTGTAGTTCTTCTAAAAGTCTAACTGTTGCTTTTGTTCTTTCCCATTCACTAAAATCTACTACTGCATATTTTGCAGTACCATTTTTAGTTAGAATCACTTGTGAACCTTGAGAAACATCACTTAGTGTTTGATTGTAATATCTCATTTCTGATACAGGAACCACATTTTCCATTTTTAGCACCTCCATTTTAAGTATAATTTTACTTAAAATTATTTTAGCATATTCTCTCAACTATCTCAAATTATCAATTCTTTCAGAATTGAGGAACCTCTAAAATAAATTCAAAAGTAAGCCCACCTTTTAAATTCATTTCAGAGGTTGATATTAGAAAAGAGAGGATTAACTCTCTTTTCTTGTTTGTAATTTTAAATTGAGTTGTTCTAAATGTTTGAAGAAACTAGGTTCTAAAAAAGGACTTCTGAAGAGAACAGGCTTTAAATTGCTATCATTCTTCAAGAAACCATTTCCCTTTTCCATTTGAAAATTAGGCAATTCATTTGTACCATAAAGATTTTGAACTGTTTGACTATCATTATTTCCAAGTCGCAAATTGTAAAATGAAGTTAGCCACCCTGATGGGATGAAAAAACACCATGAAATGTTAGACTTGTAGTTACGAAAAAAAAACAAAGTCGAAAGGTTTCATGATGCAAGACAATTATAACTCAAAAGGCAAGCATTTAACAGCGTCAGAACGTCAACTTATTGAACGTTGGCACAATAAGGATAAACTCAGTAACCGAGAAATTGCTTATCGTTTAGGCAAAGCGCCTCAAACAATAAACAATGAGGTTAAACGTGGGACTGTTCAACGGAAGACAAAGCGGAAGTACTCTTCCAAGTTGGCCCAAGCTACTTACAAGGAGCAACGTGTCCAGTCTAAGCGCCCTACCAAGTTAACCGCAGAAATTGATAAGACAATCTCTCAGGCAGTCAAAGCAAAAATTTCCCTTGAAGTGATTCATCAAGAAATCAAGTCTGTCGTTTGTTTGCGTACACTCTATAACTGGATGACCTCTGGTATTCTCTCCGTGGCCTACCACGAACTCCTCTATCCTCAGTATAGAAAATCTAAGAAACAACGTGTGACACAGCCTAAACACAAACTAGGTCTATCTATAGAGGAGAGACCTAAAAGTATTAATGAGCGTTCAGAATATGGACATTGGGAGATTGATACAGTACTTCTGACCAAAGAGAAGGGCGAATGTCTCTTGACCCTGACAGAGCGTAAGACACGCTTAGAAATCATTCGACTTATTCCTGATAAGACCACACACTCTGTCAATCAGGCCTTAAGACAACTTAATTTCTCTGCACTTTCTGTAACTTCAGACAACGGCAAGGAGTTCGCTAAACTCTCAGAGGTTTTGGAGTGCCCTGTATACTACTGTCATGCTTATGTCAGACATGAGAGAGGAACTAATGAAAATCATAACCGCATGATACGCAGACACCTCCCCAAAGGCACAAAGAAAACCACGAAACAATTCGTGGCTTATATTGAGAACTGGATGAACAATTATCCTAGGAAAATGTTCAATTTCAAGTCACCAAATCAGATGTTAATTGAATCTATCTAGTGGCTAACTTGCTCTTGCAATTTGCGATTATATATTTTTCAATTTACTTCACAGAATTCCACGCTACACCTTCATATTTCCATTCTTTCGGTGCTTTTGTTAAAACACTCTTCTCATAAGAATCTGCTGTCATTAAGTGAGCACCAATACCTGCTTTAGGATTAAAGAGGCGATAAACTGGTTTTCCACCTGCTTTTGGTGCATAGAAAGCAACACCTTCGCTCTTCCACCCTTTAGATGTCAAAACTTTAACCTCATATGAATCTTTCGTATTCAAATGTTCTCCTGATTTAGGATTATAAAGACGATGGACAGTCACAGTCGTAGAGTCCGATTTTTTATACTCTTTAAAGTTTATACCTTCGCGAACCCAATCACTTGAAAGTTCTGGGAGATGTTTGTATTCATAAGCATCAGCTGTATAAAGATGTTCCATTGATTTTTTATTATAAAGACGATAAACATTTACCACTTCTTGTTTAGAAGGTGGAGTTGAATTTTCTTTATAAACATAAGTCACAGTTTGTGCTTTATCTGTAAATTCACCTGAAGCCGCCCCTTTAATTTCTTTAAAGGTGTAGTTCTTAATATCTTTTTTAGATGAGCTATAAGGTTCACCTACATTGCCTTTTAAAACATCATCATCTGAAATTTGTTTTCCTGATTCATCTTGATAATGTACGGTTACATCTCCTCCAGCAACTACTGGATTTGTTGGCTGCCAAACATATCCTCGATAGTAAATTGACCCTCATTTCTGCTTAAGCGTTCTTGTATACGCTCAATATTATATTTGTTGTATTGACTTTCTTTACCAGACTTAGAACGATCTAAAGTCCTGGAACGTGTACTTTTAAGTTGAGGTTCATCAAGGAGTTTGTAGGTGGTCCACTTTCCAGAAAAGTCGACGTCTAAATTTAAAGCTGCAGCTTTTATTTTGAAATCTTCTAAAGTTGAGGAATGATCCAAAAGAAAATTTAAACGCTGTTTAATTTTATGCTTCAGTACGTTTAGATGTTCGAGGAAAAACGAAAATTGAAGAGGGAACAAATGATAATAAAAAAGCACTTGGGCGAACAACTAAAATCAAAGTTGTTAAAAATAAGATTGCTCCACCATTTCGAGAAGCAATGGTCGATATTATGTTTGGAGAGGGGATATCGAAAACAGGAGAACTTTTAACTATCGCTGTAAATGAAGATATTGTAAAGAAAGCAGGTGCTTGGTTTTCTTATAATGATGAAAAAATTGGTCAAGGAACAGAAAAAGCGAAAATTTTTCTCAAAGAACATTCTGAAATTTTCAATGAGATTGATCGAAAAGTCCGAGAAAAATATGGTTTAATTAAAAAAAGCGAGTCGGATATTAAAGAAGAAAAGTCCAAACCCAAAGAAAAAAACTCTAAAAAGGTTGAACTACAAGATATTGAACTAGAAGTCGAATAAGATGGAAACTAGCCTTTAAGACTCCTAAAAAGATATTTACTAATTAAGATATATACATACTTATATATTAGTAAATATCTATATTTATAAATTTAGATATTTCGACAACTGACTTATTAATAAATAAAACCCATGTTGCAAATAACATGAGTTTTATTTTGACGTTTCCTTCTTAATCCCTCTACACGGTTCTGTTGCAAAGTTTTCTGATGAGTCTATTTTAGTGTAAAATGAATAAAAAAGACAGCGAGGATAGATCAATGAACTATTTTAAAGGTAAACAATTTCAAAAAGATGTGATTATTGTCGCTGTTGGTTATTATCTACGTTACAATCTAAGCTATCGTGAAATTCAAGAACTCCTTTATGATCGTGGGATTAACGTTTGTCACACAACTATTTATCGTTGGGTACAAGAATACAGTAAAGTCCTCTATCATCTCTGGAAAAAGAAAAATAGACAGTCCTTCTATTCGTGGAAAATGGATGAAACTTATATCAAAATCAAAGGTCGTTGGCATTATCTCTATCGTGCAATTGATGCGGATGGATTGACTTTAGACATCTGGCTACGAAAGAAACGGGATACTCAAGCTGCTTATGCGTTCTTGAAACGACTACATAAACAGTTTGGTCAACCAAGAGTAATTGTCACGGATAAAGCGCCCTCTATTGGTTCTGCATTTAGAAAGTTACAGAGTAACGGTTTATATACTAAGACAGAGCATCGAACCGTGAAGTATCTCAATAACCTCATTGAGCAAGACCATCGACCAATCAAACGACGCAATAAATTTTATCGAAGTCTACGAACTGCCTCAACCACGATTAAGGGCATGGAAACCATTCGAGGAATATACAAAAAGAACCGAAGAAATGGAACGCTCTTCGGCTTTTCGGTATCTACTGAGATTAAGGTCTTAATGGGAATATTAGCTTAAGAACAAGAAGGATTATAAACCTGGTATTTGATTTTTAAACTTTGCAACAGAACCGCTGTAGCAATGTTAGTGACTGCAATTTGTAGTTTCCTAATCAGTTTGCTTACGTTTGTCATCTTGTTGATTGAAAAAATCACAAAAAAATAAGAACCGTCTCAACTTTGGCTAGTTAACGGTTCTTGAACTTGTTAGTGCCACCGACTTTTACTCGGCTACATGGGACTTGTTTGCAGCAAGTCCTTTTTCTTTAACTTTATTATATCATGTATTTTCTATTATGACAATAAAAGGCGTTATTAAAGTAATTATATTTACTCTGTGTTCAAGAAATCTATTTTAGCCGACATCGTCGATACTCCTTTGGTAGAAATTTCCGTATTTCATATTCATGATAACCAATGAAATGGTTATTGGTTTCAAGAATTATTGGAGTCTGAAGAACATATCTTACGACTTATCAAGTCTATGACACTCCCTAAAGTGTCAACGATTAAACCTCGTTTTAAATCAAATAAATCTTCTGTATTTTCCTATCCAGTTGGTTAACATTCCACGGCTTGGAAGAGCATAATCCAAGCAGACTTGGTATTGTGATTGCCCTTCAATGAGGAATTTATTTATGATTTCTTCTTTTAATTCTTTTGAGTAAACTCTATTTTTCGCTTTATGTACAATTTCTATACCGTACTTTTCTATCAACTGAAGCATGTATCTAATATTAGATATTTGGATATCAAAGTCCTGTGCAACTCCACTTAAGCTACGCCCCTTTTTTCGAAGTGTGTAGATTTGAATTTTTTTGTCATAAGTTAATTTCATAGAAAAACACCCCTAAATGTTAGATTTTTTGTCTAACTTTAGAGGTGCAGTACAATGGGACTAGCAGTTTTTTATAATTTTATATCCGTTTTACAAAGAAGCACTTTGCTTTTAACGTTTAAATATTATTGTTGAATAAATTTTGACAGAACTGAAAAATACATCTCAGGTTCTTCTAACATGGGGTTATGACCACTTTTATCAAATTTAATAACTTCAAGTTGATTTTCACTCACAATTGTATCCCAAAGGTTTGTCGGACTAACCAAGTAATCATAGTCACTTAGTAACAAAATTACTGGCTTGCTCCAATGAGATAAGAAAATTGGGGTGTCAAATGTTGCAAAGGCTTCTCCCCATAAATAGTCTAAAGCAGGCATATTATTGAGAACACCTTCCCAAAGATAAGCACCATCAAAGGTAAAATTATAAAAACTGTGGGCTTGCATTCGAATATTCATATGACTGAAACGATTATCTGGATCATTTTCGATATCTGTCTTTAATTTCGCAATTTCTTTATAAAAATAAGATTTGCGTTCTTCTGATGCAGTTTCTTCAAAGTATTTAATGCTACCATCTTGGCGTTCTTGCGTATTGGTTGGCGCTAAATTAGATAAAATAAGCCCAATAACATGTTGTTCATATTTACTAGCATAAGCCATTGCCATAAAACCATGACCTGAATGTCCTAGCAAATACATCTCTTCTATACCCAGTTGCACGCGTATCGCTTCGATATCTTCAACAATATCCTCTAAAAGATAAGTCGAATTTTCAGCTATTGAAAACCCACGGTGATCAATAAAAATTAAGTTTAAGCTGTTAAAAATATTATTTTTAAATAGACGTTTGTAATAGATTTCACTTCCAATGACCATCACTGGTGGCTGGGTAATATCGCCTTTTTGACTATATTGTAATTTAAATCCTTCTCGATTTAGATAACTCACTTTTTTCACCTCATATTTTCAATTAGGTTGTTATTACTCTATAGAACAGAACCTGGTGCTGTTTCTATAGAGTGCAGTTATCGTATAAAACTCCCAGTTAGTCCCATTACTGACATCTCCATTTAATATTTTTCTTTATTATATCATTTTAAATAACCAGTTCAAAATAGGTGTTTCCCTATCAAACTAGAAAGGCAAAAATTTTTGAGTGTCTCAGACAGCTTAACATTGATGATTGCATTTGCAAGTTGTTTTTAACTCGCAAGTATAATTGCACCTTCTTTTTAACTTTTATGCTGAGTACAATTAAGATAATATATTCATATAATTTTTAATGATCTGATGCCTTATTCATTATTCTTAATTCTTAATTCTTAATACTATTAAACTGGTAGGTTATTTCAGTAAAGTTCTCTGATTTATTTTGAACGTTATATAAACCTTCCTTATCAGTACTTACTATTAAAAGATATAGGACTTTCTTTCTAGAATTTTGCTTAATAATTTTATATTCTTTATTATTTATTTTTTTTCCAATAATATCTGTATATCTAAAGTCTTTGGAGAGTGTCAAATATTTTGTGTAAATTTGGTAAGTGATTTTTGAGTTAACAAAACATGGATTCCAAAGTATCAGATATTTGAGCAAAACCTTTATGTGTTCTCTCTTCAAATCTGCTGTTATATTTCATGAATTGTGTGACTAAGAAACGTTCAAGAGCAGCTTCATTTGGAAACTGAATGTGTTTCTTGGCCAGACGTTTGAGTTCTTTGTTATAACTTTCAAGCAAATTTGTAGAATAAATAGAGCTACGAATCGCTTTAGGGAACTCCAAAAAGGTCAATAAGTCATTTTTTTCCATCACATTTGACAGCTTTGGATAGAGTTTTGCCCAATTATCCAGCAAATCCTGAATGGCTTGTTTGGCATCGTTCACCTCTTGGGCTTTACGAATTTTATTGAAATCCTCCATAATGGCTACTCTGTGCTTTACTCGAACAGATTGAAAGATATTTCGTGCCAAGTGAACCAGACAATGTTGGTGCTTAGCCTTTGGAAAATTCTGCTTTATTGCATTTGACAGCCCTTTGAATCCGTCCGTTAGAAACATAAGAACATCGCAACATCCTTGTGCTTTCAACTGGTCAAGTAATTCTTGATAAATTTCCAAGCTTTCTGTAGGTGCGATTTTATAGGCCAGAATTTCTTTTTTTCCTGTATGGGTAATGCCTAAGGCGATGTGTATGGGCTCTTTAGACACACTATCACGCCTCAAAGGTAAGTAGGTTGCATCCAGATATATGAAAGCATATTGCGTTGAAATTTGACGTTGATGAAAGGCTTTGACCTGTTCATCGACAATTTCTGTCAAATTTGATATGGTCGCAGGGGAATAATAGCTGCCATACATTTTTTCAATTAAGTCTGCAATTTCACGTGTTGTGATGCCTTTGGAATAAAGCTGGATGACGGCTTCTTCCAAATGGTCAGAACGTCTCTTGTAGTCAGGAATCAGGTGTTGATGGAAAATACCTAAACGGTCACGTGGAATGGTTAAATTGAGTTTGCCATAGCGAGTGTCAAAACTTCTAGAATATGCACCGTTACGAGCATTCGGACCTTCAAAACGTTCATAGGGTTCATAGCCAAGAACACTTGAAAGTTCTGCTTGAAGCAGGTGATTCATGGCAAATTCAAGTTGCTCACGAAAGAAGTCATTCAAATCACGTTGTTCAAGTAGTGCTTTGGTCAAATCTGTGTTAAAATGGAGTTAATCCAATAATTTAAAACTCAAATTTAACTTATATTGTTATAGTAAGGAATAACCATGATAAAAAAATCTTCATTACTATTGGCGGCAGGAATCTTAAGTTTGTCTTCCACTACGCCGCTTGTTGCGACAGCCACAGAGGTGACCCCCTCACCACAAACCAAGAGTACTTCAAGCACACCGTCGAAGCCACTTCCTTCAACGCTTCCCCCAGCCTCCAGTTCAAAGGGTTCTGCACCTCAAACGTCAGAACCTGCCTCAACCCCTCAAAGTCAATCGACTCCTAGGAAAAACGTAGCTAGTTCACAACCGTCGGGAACGACTACCCAACAACAGAAGAAGTCCACCGCTCAAGCACAACAGAGCCCTTCTTCTAATCTCGCAGATATTGCTTCAGGAACAAATGGGACAGTGGCATGGAACATTGATGCCGCAGGTACCTTGCACTTAGGTGCAGGGACGCTTGCAGATACAAACAGGTCAACATCGCCATGGGACTCCTATAAGTCAGATATTAAAAAGATTTCCTTTGATGGAGCAGTTATTGCGTCTGAGAATTCTTCAGGATTGTTTGCTCAACTAAATGATGTGAATAATATTGAGGGAATGAACAATTTCAATACCTCTAACGTGACTTACATGAATTCTATGTTTTCTGGTTGTTCTAGTTTAACGACTTTAGACTTATCTTCGTTTGATACCTCTAACGTGACTCGCATGGGTTCTATGTTTTCTGGTTGTTCTAGTTTAACGACTTTAGACTTATCTTCGTTTGATACCTCTAACGTGATTGGCAGGGCATCTATGAGTTATATGTTTCAAGGTTGTTCTAGTTTAACGACTTTAGACTTATCTTCGTTTGATACCTCTAACGTGATTTACATGAGTTATATGTTTCAAGGTTGTTCTAGTTTAACGACTTTAGACTTATCTTCGTTTGATACCTCTAGCGTGATTTACATGAGTTATATGTTTCAAGGTTGTTCTAGTTTAACGACTTTAGACTTATCTTCGTTTGATACCTTAAACGTGATTGACATGGGATATATGTTAGGGGAAGATCCTATTCATAAGCTCAGTCTAGGTTCCAAAATAAAATTAGGTGGTTCAGTAGGTTTAAATTCAGTTCCCATTAATGCCAATTACACAGGGAAATGGCAAAGTATCGGAACAGGTACCCCAGCTTCACCAAATGGAACTTGGTCAGGGGATACCGCGGACTTGATCAGTCGAAGTCAGACCGGTGTGGCCGATACCTATGTTTGGCAACCAATAAAACGTCCTGCTCAAGATGTTACAGTAGAATATGTTGATGAAAATGGTAGAAAGCTTCCCAATGTTTCCTCTCAAACTATCAGCGGTAATATAGGAGATCCCTATGATGCCACAACAAATGCTTATAAGCTAAAAATTCCAGGTTACACTTTAGACGAAAGCAAGCTCCCAGCTAATGGAAAAGGGACTCTGTCAGACCAAGCACAAACTGTGACTTATGTTTATAAAGAAAATTCAACTCCACCTTCTAAACAAGAAGTGGTAAATGTTTATCGTCTTTATAATAAAAAATCAATGGAACATCTCTATACAGCTGATGCTTATGAATACAAACATCTCCCAGAACTTTCAAGTGATTGGGTTCGCGAAGGTATAAACTTTAAAGAGTATAAAAAATCGGACTCTACGACTGTGACTGTCCATCGTGTTTATAATCCTAAATCAGGAGAACATTTGAATACGACAGATTCAACTGAGGTTAAAGTTTTGACATCTAAAGGGTGGAAGAGCGAAGGAGTTGCTTTCTATACACCAAAAGCAGGTGGAAAACCAGTTTATCGCCTCTTTAATCCTAAAGCAGGTATTGGTGCTCACTTTATGACAGCAGATTCTTATGAGAAGAGTGTTTTAACAAAAGCACCGAAAGAATGGAAATATGAAGGTGTAGCGTGGAATTCTGTGAAGTAAATTGAAAAATATATAATCGCAAATTGAAAAAATTGGGATACCATATAAAAAATAAAGGGAGCAGCAGGCCGTAGATGGCTTGTTGCTCCCTTTTTTGGTATAATAGTAAGGTAGAGTTTATGAACGGTAGCCCCGATTGGAGGTGATGCCATGGTTTTAGTGGCAATTCCTCACAAAACATGAAAGGCGAAAATTTTTTGACTGTTTACCAGGCATTGAGTCTTATGATTGCTTTTGCAACATTAATGATTCTTGTCTTAAACACAAGTAACAAAAAATGACCGTTCAGCTTAGCAGAGCTATTGGTCATTGATTAAGTAGTATTGCTACCGTTCTTAAAACGGCTACATGGGACTTATATCGAGCAAGTCCTTTTTCTTTACTTTTATTATAACATAGAAAGTAAAATTATGTTACTAAATAAACCAAATATGATATTTTTCTCTGCTATGATACAATAGGTAAAGTTAAATAAAGGATGAAAGATGATTAAAGTTTATTATAGAGGAAGCTGTGGTTCTTCTCGACGTGCATTTGCTTGGTTTGAAAAATATAATATTGATGTAGAAAAACTACAAATTAGTAAGATGACCAAGAGTGACCTTATCAAACTCCTCCAACATTCCGATGAGGGTTTAAAATCTATTGTGAAACGCCCAGGAAAGAGCAGCTCAGAAGTTAAAGAAGCTCTACAATATATGGAACATCTTTCCCTCAATGAAGCGCTAGACTTCATACTCTCACATCCTTACGTCATGCCCACTCCAATTATTATGGAGGACAATAATCACTTTATTGGGTATAATGAAGATGAAATACGGATATTTCTACCAAAAGAGTATCGTCGTCATCGACCATAAACAAGACAAAAGAAGAACGCTGATGTTCTCCTTTTTTTTAGTGTAGATATTTTATAAGCCATTTGCTTTTTTTATTTTGTAAACGGTAGGTCGAGAAAGACCATTTTTTTTGGCTATTTTTGCCACTGGGATTTCTTCCTTTAGCATATCTACTACTGCTTTATAAACTAACTTTTTTTGAGGGTCTGCCGAGTTGAGAGAGTATTCTGTTGGGCGTCCTTTGTATCGTCCTGCTTGCTTTGCTAAGAGTACGCCTTGGCGCTGTCGTTCTCGTATTTTCTCACGTTCATTCTGTGCGATGTAACTTAGAAGAGATAAAAACATATCAAACATGGCGTTGTCGAGAAGTTCACTTCCTGTGTTAAAATCTAAAAACTGTGCATCTAATATTTTCAAAGCGACATTTTTCTGCTTCATAAAAGCAACTGTATTTTTTATATCCTCATAATCACGACCTAGTCGATCAAGAGAGGTGACGATGACCTGGTCTCCTTCACGGATATACTTCAACAATTTTTGAAACTCTGGGCGCTGCGTATCTTTTCCGCTCACTTTTTCTTGGAAAAGTTTATCGATGTTTTGTTCCGACATCATCTCTAATTGCCGGTCTAAATTTTGATCTTGTGAAGAGACTCGAATATATCCAATATTTGCCATAAAAATTCCTTTTTTTAAAACGATATAATTTACATGTAAAATTTACTCGTGTTTTTACTGCTATTATAACATTTCTCAAAATAAATTATAAGTAGACTTAAAATTTACTTTGTGGAATTTGATAGAAGATTGTTTAAAACTTTCAGAAGAACAACGACAAAAAAAAGGATAAGCAATCCTATTTTTCTTTTTTGAATCCCATCGTTTGTTGGATATAAAGCTTTTTTTATTTTCTATTCAACACATAAGAAAATAAGTGACACTCAATTTCTAGATGCTGTATGTAAAATCTTGCTAGCGAATAACTTCCAAAATTTCAGGTGCATGAATTTGCTGGTCAGAAATTTCGATATTGTCTTTAAACTCCGCAATCAAATCGGAAGAAATTGCACGATTGCTATAAAGTGTAGCAATAAGATCACCTTTTTGGACTGAATCGCCTACTTTTTTCGCAAGAGTAACACCAGCTTCAAAATCGATTGTATCTGCCTTAGTTGCTCGTCCTGCACCTAGCTTCATCGCCACAATACCGACACCCATCGCTTTTTCTTGTGAGATATAACCTGCACGTTCAGCATAGATCTCAACAGTATGTGCCACATTTAACTCTGCAGTCAAATGGTTAAATGCTGTTGCATCTCCGTTCTGTGCTTCACACATAGCAAGAAATTTAGCATAAGCTTTACCATTATCAAGGTGTTCGATGATTTCTGGAACTGTTTTTTCTACACCTGCTAATGCAAGCATAATTTGAGCCAGTTCCGCGATAAAGTGACGGAACTCTGATGTTCCTTTACCATTTAGCGTATTCACAGCTTCCGTAATTTCATTACGATTACCTATAGCATATCCTAAAGGTTGATTCATATTTGTTAGAACAGCCACTGTTTCACGACCAACAGCCTTTCCTAAGTCAACCATTGTACGTGCTAAAAGTCGGGCATCTTCGAGATTCTTCATGAAAGCACCGTCGCCAACAGTCACATCAAGCAAAATGGCATTTGACCCCGAAGCAATTTTCTTAGACATGATCGAGCTTGCAATCAATGGAATAATATCGACTGTGGCTGTCACATCCCGAAGGGCATAGAGAAGCTTGTCTGCTTTAACCAACTCATCAGACTGACCAATCACCGCGATTCTGGAATTCTTCACTTGGGTGATAAAGTCTTCTTCTGTTTTTTCAATTTCAAATCCAGGAATGGATTCTAACTTATCTAATGTTCCACCAGTATGTCCTAAACCACGGCCAGACATTTTAGCGACAGGGACATCAAAACTCGCTACTAAAGGTGCTAAAATAATTGTTACTTTATCACCTACACCACCAGTCGAATGTTTGTCTACCTTCACACCAGGAATAGCTGATAAATCAAATTCTTTACCTGAGGAAACCATGGCCATGGTTAAGTTGGCTGTTTCTTCTGTCGTCATACCTTCAAAATAAATCGCCATAGCAAGTGCTGCCATTTGGTAATCCAGAACCTCACCGGTCGCATAACCAGAGATAAGCCAATCGGTTTCAGCTTTCTCAAAGTGACCGCCATCACGTTTTTTTTGAATCAGGTCTACCATTCTGTATGTCATTATTTCTCCTTATATTTATATTAGAATACTATTTCTTTTAATTATTATTTCAAGTCTATTGATTAAACTACCATACAAACAATCCTATCGTTCCTGCAGACATAAGTGAAACTAGTATTCCCGAAAGAATTAAATACCCAATATTATTTGCAATAAATTCATTCTTTTCTTTATTGACGATACCTTTAAGACATCCTATTATCATTCCTAAGGTAGAAAAATTAGCAAATGACGTTAAAAATACGGTTAAAACTGCTTGATAATGAGGCGTGAAGTTTTTTATAAGATTTGATACTTGACCCATAACAACAAATTCATTTGTTACTAATTTAGTACCCATATACTGTGCTAGTTCAAAAGAATTATGGACATTTAATCCCATCAGCCATGCAAAAGGAAACATGATCAAACCTAGTACATGTTCCAAAGATAACCAGGGGTTAATAAGACCAAGTATTTTATTAGCAAGGGCCGCAAGAGCAACAAATGCTATAACATTTGCTGTAATAATCAAAATTAACTTTCCAGAGTTAAGAATAGAATCCCCTAAAAATGAAAAGAACGGTTCTTTTTTTATTTTAACATCTTCAATATCACTTGTATTAGTACTAAGTGAGCCAGTATTTTCCCCTAACTTAGCAATTGTATCTTCTTGATCGGTAACTTGTACGGGATTCAAAATACTAGATACTAAAAGTGCATTAATTATATTAATTGGTATGGCTGATAATACAAATTCTCCAGGCATCATAGTAATATATGCTCCAATAATAGAAGCTGTCACACAACTCATTGACATCATAGCAATAGTCAACGTGCGTTCCTTATTTATTTTATTTAATTGGAGAGAAGAAACAACAATCGCTTCTGTATTCCCCAAAAACATCATTTCCATAGAAAAAAATGATTCAAACTTTGGTTTCCCCGTAATTTTAGATAGCCCAGTTCCTATCCATTTTATGACAAAAGGTAACACCCCTATATATGTTAATATATCAAAAAGAGGTACAATCATTAAAATTGGCAGTAGGACTGACGTTACAAAATTCATCTGCTTAACATGAACCCAGTCAGGTAAAGCAAACGCAATACCTTCATAAGCAATATCAACTAACTCAACAAAGCCGTTTGCAGCTTCATGAACAATTGCTCGACCAATAGAAAACTCTGTTAAAAACCAAGCTAAAAACAAATTAATAAACAATAATATTAATATAGATTTCCAGTTAATCATTGATTTGTTTTTGGAAAACATGAAAGCTATAATAACAAAAACTATTATCCCTATAGCATTAATTAATAAATACATTTTTTCTCCTTTAAAATAGTTAGGTTGTCAATTAAAAAGGGCAGAACGAATATCATGGCTTCGTTCTGCCCTTTAACGATATTAGATATTCTTCAAGAATACCAAGTATTGTTAAATGTAATTATTGGAGTCACCAACAAATACATTGTAAGCCTTTTCTTTTTAAAAATCAAATACTAGCTAATTTATTTTTTAATTTGCTAGTATAAACCCACTATTTAATCTATTAGAAGCTGTTACTTATTTTTACTGAAGTTTCCATGATACTCAAAAATAAGTTATAAGTAGACTTAAAATTTACTTTGAGTGTAATGCAGGCTCTTCATTTATCTAACAAAAAACAGAACTTTTAGAGTTCTGCTAAAATTTGAGATTATTGTGCAACTAAGATTTTTAACTCATATATGCCTTAGAATCTCAATTAAAGAGGTACTGATCCCTTTTATTTAAATTTGTTCTGATAGAGCATGTTATATATAAATTGTAAATTTATGAGCGGCTTGCTCTGTTCTTTGAGTGTTTCTTGCTCTGTTTTCTTTACCCAATCCTGAATAGAGCGTAAACATTCCTCATCATTTAAAATTTTATATCCAGGTTTATTAAGGAGGGACATTGTATAAATTTCAAAATATCCTTTATCTGAAATTTGCATAAATAAATCATCACTTCTGAAGGTATATTGAGAATCATAAACCGAATGAGAAGAAACATCATTATGATAGAGTGCATAACCACCAAAGTTTTTTGCCTTTATTTCTTTTTCATCATAATTTTGCTTATAAGTCACCGTATCTGGAAAGTCAGTTGTTTTTGCAAAATCCATCATTGCGATTAAAACGGGATCATTGTATTTATCATGCTTCATTTGACTGGAATAGTAAACCGCATGATGCTGGATATTATATATTACCAAACGTCCAACAAAAAAAACAAGAGAGAAAGATAAAATAAAGTATTGGAGATATCTAAAGAACCGCTGACTTGACCATTCTTTCCACGTAAAGCATACAATAAATAGCCAAAGGCTACAAAGAAGAAAGAGAGTGAAGACTTTTCCAAAAGCTGAATCAAGAGGTTGAGATGACAGTTCATGAACAGAAAATCCATTTACTAGTGAATTTATAAAAATGATAATCATCAGTAAGGAATAAACGAGAACCGTAATAATTTTATTTTTCTTTGACTGAGGCAGTTGTTCCTCAATATAGGTCGTATGTTCTAGCTCACGTAACAAGTAAATCGCAATCAAGAGAGTGAGGATCAACCAAGCAGAAAAAATAGTAGATTTTACCATGACTGGACTTGCACAAAGGTTAAAGAAAAAGCTCAGGAGAATAAATAGATTGATGTTTTCCCGTTGAAGAAGTTGAGTTGTAACACCCCCATATTCTTTTTGAAGCTCCTCGGGTATCTCTTCCCATTTTGAAATACGGTTAAAATTTAATAGTCTAAAACTTATAATTCCACTATAAATAAGGGTTATAACGAGTCCAACCCAAAATGTAATATAATCATGCAAAACTAAAGCAAGATAAATAAACCATCCTACTGTAGTCAACGTAAGACAAATGGATAAAAATATTAAAAACTTTCTTCTATTCAACTCTGTCTCCTAAATTTATGGTTCTTCTAAAAGTATACATACTCAAAATTTACCCTCAATTCTTTAATTATTTTATAGGCTCTGGCAAACTGACATCCATTCATCACATTACTTTGATTGAACGCAATGCTCAACTTAATTGACCTTTTATAAATCCCATTATAACAGAAAGTGTAAATGAACTTTTGTAGTATACTCTGGTGGACACATAGCTAAACTTTGCCCTCCATGTTTTGATGTTCTATATTTTGAATTAGGGGCTAAACTTTGCCCCCTATGTTTTGATGTTTCATATTTTGAATTAGGGGCTAAACTTTGCCCCCCCCTATGTTTTGATGTTTCATATTTTGAATTAGGGGCTAAACTTTGCCCCCCTATGTTTTGATGTTTCATATTTTGAATTAGGGGCTAAACTTTGCCCCCCTATGTTTTGATGTTCTATATTTTGAATTAGGGGCTAAACTTTGCCCCCTTGCAAAAAAAGAAAGCCTTATTTGGCTTTCTCTTCTAAAAGTTTAATTATTCCTTCTTTAATTTTTGTTTCTTCTTCAGTATTCTCAAATTCCAATTTTTCAATTTGCTTAACAATTTTTTTTAGTTGAGTTACTGTACTGACACTTTTAACTTTTTTTGTTTTTTCTTTTTCTCCTCCCTCTTTAACTTTTCGGATAATCTTCTGAGCCGTATAGTGACTTACTCCAAATCTTTCTGCCACAAGTTCTCTTGTTTTGCCTTTTATTGGTTTGCCATTTAATTCAATTCCTTGTTTTTTTGCTTGTTCGATTAGATTCATATAATCTTCAACGATAGAAATTTTTTCGCTTTCTTCCATATTTAGAAGTGATCGAGTTTGTAGATTTGTTTCATGCAATTTTAGTCTTGTTATTATTTCATTCTCTGAAGAGTCAATTATCTTAGATAGTACTTCATAATCTGAAGGGAGTTTATCATCTTCAATAAGTTTTTTAATCGCAGTAAATCTTCTATGTCCTGCAATCAATTCATATTCAAATTTCCCTCTTTTTTTGACCAATAACGGTTGTAATAATCCTAGCTCTTCTATACTTGTAGCTAATTTATCTATATCAACAAGTTCGTAATTATTGTTTTCATTTTCTTTTATTTCATCTACTGGAATATTTTTTGTATTTGTTTTTTTTCTTTCATGCTCATCTTTTTTTATCAAATCAGTGAAGCCAAAATTGTTTGCCATATTTACCCCTCCTTACTTATTATTTCATCTACTAGAGATAAATAATCTTCTTTTACACTTGTATCTCTTTTATCATCAATTAATACAACATTATTTAGTGCATTTTCAGTGATAGGTTTTGCTTGAAAACGAATAGTTGTATCAAAACGATTACCAGAAATTAGTTCCATAATTTGTTTATCAATATTATTCCTGTTTACCATTGTGTAGAGAATAGTAAGTTCTGTATCAAGTTCATAATCATCAATGATTTGTTCAATGTTATTTAGTGTAGTTTGATAACCTTCCAATGCGAATTTATCAATTTTTATCGGAATAATAATCTCATCGCTGGCAATAATAATATTCAATGTAATAAGATTTATTGTTGGAGAGCAGTCAATAATACAATAATCATATTTAGAAGAAACTTTTTTTATTATCTTATTGACAATATTTGAAGTATTTCTATTGAATGAACTTCGAATTTTTAACTCACTCTCTGCAACAGACAAATTTGAACCTATCATGTCTAAATTTTTATCAACGTTATAGATATATTCTGAAACATCTTCTAATTTTTCATCTAGCAAAATTTCTGCAAATCCTATAAAATCAGGACTGGTACGCTCTTCATCTAAAAATATACTCGTAGCGTTTGCCTGCATATCTGTGTCTATATACAATACTTTTTTTCCTTTATTTGCTAGGCCTTTTGCTAAATTATTACCTGTCGTTGTTTTTGCAACTCCACCCTTTAAATTTAATAAACTAATTGTTTTCATTTATGCACCCCTAAATTTTCTTTTTGCATTATTGAACTTAAGTAACTTTCTATTGTTTTCTTTAGATATTTTGCTGTGTTTCTTTTTGAATAACCCTCTTGTTTATCTTGAACATATTGTAAATGTATAAGGAGACCATTATCTCCTTTTATCTTCTCTAATTCTTGATATAATGGATATACATTTTTTTGTAATCCAACCATAAGATTAATATCGGTCATTTCCATTGGATTTAAAAGAAAATTCTCTATAAGTAATCTTGTATATTTACTTTCCATTGCAAGTTTGAAATACTCAGCATCATCCATATTTTGTTTTGCCTTCGATTTCAAATATTCAGGATCATCTTGTTCTTTTTTATAATCATTATCACTCAGAATAATTTTCTTATCAATATGAAATATTATACTATCGATGCTGCGACCTTTTTTTACTTTTTCATAGGTAACATTGAAATGAGTGTTGTCATTAATTTCTTTTAACGGTTCATCAATTACTCTTTTAAAGAAATTCGAACTATGTTTATATTCATCCAATGTGTCTGTTATTTCTCTTAATTCTAAAATACTATACTGAGGATTTCTATATTCCAACAATTGTTTTTTTGTACGATTTGATTTGTATTGATAATGTTCATACTGATTATATGATTTGGTAAGCAACTTATAAAAGATTATACTATACTTACTATTGAGCTCCATAATATCTGTAATTGCATATTGGGTAAAATTTGTTTTTAAATCAATCAAATAAGGCATGATTGCTTGGTCAAATCTAATAATTACTTGACTATTATAATCATTCCATTCTACAAAGGGAATTGGTACAATGCTCTTAAATTTAAAACCTCTTTTTTTCTCTTCTTTAATTTGAAAAAAAGCTTGCTTTTGCATTTTTTCTATTGCCTCTTTAAAACGACTGTGCTTATTACTATCTGATACATCAAAAAACTCGAATAATTCCTGCTTTGATAAATAGACGATATTATCTTCTGGTGGATTTTCTGTATCGATGTAAGAAACAGCTATCTCAAAAATTTTCAACGGAACTTTATCCATTTTGGCAACACTGGTAATTAAATCATTATGCTCAACTACATTTCTTTTTTCTAAATCATTCATCTATGACTTATTCCTTTTTTTATTTTTATAGATTTATTATAACACAACATTGATACACTGTCAATACAAAATGTATCACTATACATAGTTTTTTGTATCACTATACATAGTTTTTTGTATCACTATACATATTATTTTGTATCAATAAAAACCCCGCAAAGCTGAGTATTGCTGAGTTTTTTTTCCCCCAAAAGTTCAAAAGTTCAAAATATATAAGATAAATAAATAAAAAGGACTTGCTAAGGCAAGTCGATTTTTTTATTTTAAATTTCATTTTTCTTCACTGGAGTAAAACTTTCAATAACTTTTCCTAGTATTTTTGTTGTTTCATCTCGAGGAAGTAAAATATCTTCATAGAGCAAATTACCTTCGTCATCTACAGAACGATTTAAAGAGACTAAACGAAGAAATTCATCTTCGACTGTTACACATTTAATATAACTTGCATCTTTTGAAAAGTCTAACACAGCACAAACTTGACCGTCACAATCTGGGAAAGGTTGTTCTTGAATTAAAGCAATATCCTTATCATGATAATCAGGCTCCATTGAATCCCCTTTTATGGGAACTCCATAATCATGATTAACCCACTTTGTCCAATAAACGATATAGGTAGAATGGTCATCTGAAATACCATTTCCTTTACCTGCTGAAAGGCCTTGGTCTGCAAAAACCTTAATCTCATATAAGGACTGATTAAACTGTATGATTTTATTTTCTTCTTCTTGCTCTTTTAATTTATTTTTAGCAAAACCCACAGTTTCTAATTGCCTTGGTTCAGACAGTTTTTCCATAATTTCAACTATCTCATAAGAGGAGCGAACATCTGTTTCACCAAGAAGATAACTTACAGGGACATTGAAAATTGAGGCAAGTTTTTCTAGTTTTGCAGCCCTAGGTTTTCCTTCTCCAGTTTCGTATTTTCTATAAGCTCCTTGTGAAGCTAAATTTATTTTTTCAGCTAATTCTTTTTGAGTATACCCTGCTTCTAAACGTAATTTTTTCAATCTCTCAGAGAATTCCATTAATCAGTTTCCTCCTTTCATAATTTTATTACTTGACAAATAACTCTTTAAGAGTTATTATATATTCATAGGGAAAATTTGAGACTTTTCACTAAAAAATTATATAAAAAATACCTCAGTCCACACTCGACGAATGTCTGAGTAAACTAAGGTACATGTCTCTTAAGTTCTCACTTGATACGTTGAAAAACCATTAAGGAGAAAACCCTAAAGTAAACATCGTATAAAAGTGCCTGATGCACCTTGTCAAATGAAACTATAAGCAATGTAGAATACTGCTATTATATCATTTATATCAAGGGAAAGCAACGGCTTTATTTAGCATGGGGTTTTCTTAAATTCCATGCGGGCGTTAGTGTTTAACGCTCTTTTTTGCGGATATGGTGCTGTAAATTTTTAAGGTGAATAGGAATTTACAGATTGAAGGGTTCAATTCCTTTCATCCGCTTTGCGTGGTTAGTCTGCTTATTGCAGCATCCACTGCTTTCTTGCTTTGTATAGTGGTATATCTTTCTACTCAAACCCTTTGAAGAAAGAGCAGCGTTCGACTCCTGCCAAAGCAATTTAAATCCAATATTCAATTTTCAAAAAAATTCGTATTTTTGAAAATGAGTTTAATTCAAAGGGGGATTATGGATGAAAATAGAATCAAAAAACTTTGTTTTGATGCCAAGACATTTAAGACGCTTTAACGGTAGTGTGGTACAACTTTTCGATGGTAGAAAGGGAAAGATAACTTATCCCTATCTCATAGTCTCAGACGGCAACACAAAGCTTCCTGTGATGATTGAAAGAAAAGAAAACTTTCAAGAGATACGACAGATTCTTAAAAAAGGAAAGTCAGGATACAGTATCCTAGCGGAGCGTAAAAGTAAATTTGCTGAATTGAGGGTGCTATGAGCAAGAAGAAAAACAAAATGAATCTGGTAAAAGTAGAAAAAGAGTTGGAGAAGAGAGAACCTTCTTTGTTCGACTTTTTACAAGTAATTATTCTTGGCATTATTCTGGTATTTTGCTTTATATATTTATTTAAGGATTATTTAAAAATTCCACTAATTATTAAGTAATTTTTTTTAGAGAAGTAGGTTGACCTTCTGAAAAGAAGTAGGGGTTCGATTCCCCTGTTCTCAATAGTGTCGCCCAATGCGTGAAAGAGTAGCACAAGACTAAGCGAAGCGTAAGACGACCAACAATTGAATACTCAGCTTGGTAGACTCTTGACGAGAGTAAAATGCCAATGTCTGCCCCTCTTATCAGCGTAGCTACTAAAGGGAGTGTGAAGTAGTCTGGATCGTGAGGTCTTGTCCTGCTTTGCACATATTTGCACCGTTTATCTTTGAATAAACGTATATAAAGAAAGCCATTCAACAGAGAAGTTAGGAGTTGTGAGACCTAACATGGCAATGTCAGATGCAATATATGGGGAATGAACTTTCTGCCTGCGAGGTATGGGTATGCTACAACAAAGGTCGGTGACGCTGTAAAAGTGCCTTTGAGTTTGGGGTCAACTATAAACCCTGCGACTAATTTTATTAACGTCCGATGGACGACCAAATATTACAAAAAAGGAAAAACAAATGAGTTTTAAATTTATTTTATTAGCATTAATTTTTTGTTTAACAATGCTATTATTATTTGAACTTTCAGAGTGAATCCAACCAGTTATTTTTATGAAAACAAAAGATAAACAAGGCATCTATTTTTATAGTTGTCTTTTTTTGTACAAAAATATAAGAAAAGAGAATAAAATGACAAAAGACCAAGGGACATCAAAAAAATACGGTTTTATTGATGTCAAGAAACATTTTGCGACAAGCAATTGCCCCATTTATGATGTGGTGCTTTATAAAAATCCAAAAGCCTATCCTCAGTCAGGCTTACTTTATTCCAAAATAAAGTTTGAGGATGTGAAAAAAATTCTTGCACAAGGAAATTTTAAACCAACCCCATTGAGTGAAGCTCTATTTTATAAAAAATTCCAAGCAGAGTAAGGAGGTCAAGTGATGAAATTCTATCTAAAAATCAAAGCTAAAATAAGAGAAGTGGTTCTGTTGCAAAGTTTTCTGATGAGTCTATTTTAGTGTAAAATGAATAAAAAAGACAGCGAGGATAGATCAATGAACTATTTTAAAGGTAAACAATTTCAAAAAGATGTGATTATTGTCGCTGTTGGTTATTATCTACGTTACAATCTAAGCTATCGTGAAATTCAAGAACTCCTTTATGATCGTGGGATTAACGTTTGTCACACAACTATTTATCGTTGGGTACAAGAATACAGTAAAGTCCTCTATCATCTCTGGAAAAAGAAAAATAGACAGTCCTTCTATTCGTGGAAAATGGATGAAACTTATATCAAAATCAAAGGTCGTTGGCATTATCTCTATCGTGCAATTGATGCGGATGGATTGACTTTAGACATCTGGCTACGAAAGAAACGGGATACTCAAGCTGCTTATGCGTTCTTGAAACGACTACATAAACAGTTTGGTCAACCAAGAGTAATTGTCACGGATAAAGCGCCCTCTATTGGTTCTGCATTTAGAAAGTTACAGAGTAACGGTTTATATACTAAGACAGAGCATCGAACCGTGAAGTATCTCAATAACCTCATTGAGCAAGACCATCGACCAATCAAACGACGCAATAAATTTTATCGAAGTCTACGAACTGCCTCAACCACGATTAAGGGCATGGAAACCATTCGAGGAATATACAAAAAGAACCGAAGAAATGGAACGCTCTTCGGCTTTTCGGTATCTACTGAGATTAAGGTCTTAATGGGAATATTAGCTTAAGAACAAGAAGGATTATAAACCTGGTATTTGATTTTTAAACTTTGCAACAGAACCCTTGTGTTTATGACAAGAATCATTAATGTTGCAAAAGCAATCATAAGACTCAATGCCTGGTAAACAGTCAAAAAATTTTCGCCTTTCATGTTTTGTGAGGAATTGCCACTAAAACCATGGCATCACCTCCAATCGGGGCTAACGTTCATAAACTCTACCTTACTATTATACCAAAAAAGGGAGCAACAAGCCATCTACGGCCTGCTGCTCCCTTTATTTTTTATATGGTATCCCAATTTTTTCAATTTGCGATGATAATATAAACTAATAAAAAAGCAGCTAATGCTCCTTTCTTTTTTCTTCACTGGAGTAAAACTTTCAATAACTTTTCCTAGTATTTTCGTTGATTCAGTTCTATTTCAGTTCTATTTCAGTTCTAATAAGTAAAATATCTTCATAGAGTAAATTGCAGTCATCATCTACGGAACGGTTTAAAGAAACTAAACGAAGAAATTCAGCTTCCACTGTTACACATTTGATAAAGCTTCCACCTCTATCAAAATCAATAACAGCACAAACTTGACCGTCATAATCTGGACACGATTGTTCATGGATCAATGCAATATCTTTATTATGATAATCAGGATCCATAGAATCTCCTATTATGGGCACTCCATAATCATGATTCACCCACTTTGTCCAATAAACTATACTAGGTAGACTGGTCATCTGAAAGACACTGATCTGCAAAAACTTTAATCTCATATAAGGACTGATTAAACTGTATGATCTTATTTTCGTTTTCCTGTTCTTCTAATTGTCAAGGGTCATTTAAAAATGTTGTTTTTTGGTCATTGAAAATGTAGGAAAATGGTCATGAAAATTGTAGGTTTTTGGTCACAATGCACAATGAACATTTACTTTTTAGTTGTGGTTCTTGTTTTTCTTTCTTTGTAGTTTTTCATTCGGTAAGAATCACCCATAATCGGAATGACTTTTGAATGATGAACCAAACGATCAATAATGGCATTGGTAAGCTTCTTATCTTGTAAGAAATCCGACCACTGAGACAGTGGAATATTGGTCGTGATGAGTGTTGATTTTTTCTCATAACGTGCATTAATCAGCTGAAACAGTAGAGTAGCTCCATCTCTTGAGAAGGGAAGATAACCCATTTCATCAATGACAAGCACATCATACTTGGCGTATTTTTTAATGGCTCGCTCTAAAGTGCCCTTCTCTTGAGCTTTGAGCAATTTATTGACCAAGTCGTTACTGAGGATAAAGTAAGAACTGAATCCTTTATCTAGAGCTTCTAAAGCAAGAGAAATCGCTAAATGCGTTTTACCTACGCCACTATTTCCATTGAAGAGGATATTGTCCTTGTTATCCAGAAATCTAAGGGTATGTAAATCCACAATTTCTGCCTTATTGAGCTTGGGTTGAAACAGGAAATCAAAGTCCATCAACCGTTTGTTATAAGGGAGATGTGCCTTCTTTAAGCGTTTCTTGAGTCGTTCTTGTTCACGTCCAGATAATTCTTGATGAAGCAGGTCGTGAAGACCGTCAAGCAAAGAAATATCGGTGTGTTCCTCCAAATAATCGGGAAGGGAATTTCTAAATTGAAGAAGGTGAAGCTCTTCGAGTTGATTCAACACCTGGTGATAAACAGTCATGGCTCACCTCACAATTCATCGTAAGCCAAGAGGTTTTCATTCACTCTGGCTTCCAAGGCTTCTTCTGTTAAATGACTATAGACATCTGATTTAGCAATTTCAATATAATCTTCTCTGCGATAGTTAAAGGCTTTGTCGGTCAATTGATGTTCAGAGACTAAAAGTCCACCGTCATAGATTTCAAGATAGCCGTCACTCACTTCTAGAATAACATTGTGTCCAATGCTTGAGAGGGGTACCGAGTATTTCCTCCCCTCATAGAGCACCATGGATTCTTTAGAGACTTTACGAATCATTTCCGGTTTAGGTTGAGCATAGACAGAAAGTTCTACATCATCGTAAGCTTTGAAGCTTTCTTTGTCTTCACGCCAACGTAAGGCAGGAGGACAACCCAGTGCTTGTGACTGTTCGTTATGGTTCAAATCCTCCATAAACATGGTCACAATTTCTTGAAGTTCCGTTAAATCTTCAAATTCATGATTGAAAACCAGCAAGCGGTCAACTGTACGTGCTAGAGCTTCGACTTTCCCTTTGGTTTGTGGTCTGAATGGACGACAGGCAATGGGATGAAAGCCAGCGTCTTTGGAATATTGCCTAAAGGTTTCGTTGAATACTGCATGCGTGAATTGGCTTTTAGAATGGTCCACGACCGTCTTCATATTATCAAACCAAATTTCCTCAGGGATACCGCCAAGTTGGAAGAAAGCATTGTTTAAACAATCAAACAGGGTAGATTGTTCACGATCCGTCGTCAATTGAAGATACTTCATTCGAGAGTATCCAAGGACATAGCAGAAGATATTGACTGTGAAGACTTCGCCGTTTTTAGAAATCATCTTCAGGCTTTCTTTCCAGTCAACCTGAGCAGAAAGTCCAGGAGAGGTTTCAACACGAAGTGTTGCCTTGTGCTTCTTGGTTGTCTTACACGATTTCACATAGCGCCTTACGGTCACGTAGGAACCTTTATAGCCTTGTTTTTGGATGAAATAGAAGATAGAACGAGCAGAACACCCAAGGTCAATCTTTTCGTTAATTTTGGCTTTGAAATTTTCTATGAGTGAGGGTGGGACACGACGTCTTGAAGCTTCCTCCAAGGTTTGAACTTGTCCAAGCTCATAGTAACGTTTAACTGTACGATAGTCGCAATTATATCGACGTGCAAGGTCAGAAAAATTAGGTTTTGTGTCATTCATAAAATGTAAACTGAGGCTTTCTAAGATATCTTTTCGCATAAAGAAAAGCATATCACTTTTTAATTTCAACCTACATTTTCAATGACCATTTTCCTACATTTTAGCATGACCCTTTACATTCTAATTGAGTTTCTCCAAGAAGATAACTAACAGAAACATCAAAAAGTCTAGCTATTTCTTCTAAAAAAGTAGACACAAAAATGGAAGGACTTTTATGTCAGGATTTAAACGTTACGACGAGGAATTTAAAAAATCTCTTGTCAATCTCTACCAAACAGGCAAAACTCAATCCGAACTTTGTAAAGACTATGGCGTCTCCGTTTCTGCTCTTGCAAAATAGATCAATCAGTACTCTCAAGTTCGTCTTGAAGATAATACGGTGTTGACTGCGAAACAGGTTCAAGAATTACAAAAAAGGAATGCCCAACTAAAGGATGAAAATCTTATCTTAAAAAAAGCGAGTGCCATATTCATGCAAAATTCCAAGTGAGATTAAAAGCAGTCTATAGACTTCGATTTGAACACCCGAAAGTTATGCTCTGTCAGGTGTTACATGTCAATCGTTCTACCTACTATAATTTCATGAACAAGAAGCCTTCAAAGCGTGAAATAGAAAATTAATTCTTGAAATTTATAGCAAAGCCAAGAAAAGAGTTGGAATGAGAGCTTTTAAAATCATTCGTCATTCGCTAGGAAAAATTATACCAAATCATGTA